>NZ_JAASRM010000001.1:4264206-4264312 GCF_011761565.1 Rhizomicrobium palustre
CTCTTTCACGGCTACGCTGCGCAGCAGCGGAGGATGCCGCGCCGAAGTGCGATAGCACGCAGGCGGGCCTCCTCGGACCGCGCAGCTTCGGCTCGGCAAGCCAGTC